>NZ_JBSFNO010000001.1:0-31945 GCF_053981095.1 Nocardia sp. NPDC003693 | reverse complement strand
TAATCTCTTGTATCTGGCATAGATATTATGTACCACGCTCGCCAGATGAGCGCAAGCCTGAGATGTAGGTAATCTTTCCGGCGCGAATACGCTCTGCCTCTGATCACCCGCCGTCGATCGACACCGCCGCCACACGAGAAGCGCCCGGTTGGCTGCCGGTGTACCGGCAACCAACCGGGCGTTGGTGTGTCGCGCAGGTCAGGCGTACTTCAGGTCGGTCTGCCCGGCGATCACACGGCCCGCGATGTAGAGGTCACCGTTGGAGTCCAGGATCGCGATGATCTTCTTCTGGGGGCCGTGGTGGGTCGTGAAGAAGATCCTTCGAGCAACTATCTCGCGCGGACCGCACCGAGATCCAATTCGGTTGCAGCGCAGCATTATTCCTGTCTCGAGCGCGTGTCGCAGGGTATGAGAAACAAGTCAGAATCTTCCGAGTCAAACGAAAAGTTGAGTGAAATCAGTTGTCGGCCAACGCAACTCGAGTGAGTGTGACACCGCTCGGCAGTGACATGGCACTGCTCGGCATGAAGGTCCCTGCCGTCACAAGAGTGCGGGGTCGAAGGGTGTGAAAACCTTGTGGGAACAAGACCGGGGCTCCTCGACTTGTTCCTCGAAGTCCGAGAGAAGAAGGAGACTCATGACGACTTTCGTTCTCGTACCCGGCGGTTGGAAGGGCTCCTGGGCGTACGAGGCGCGTGGTGGTCGACGGCGAACGAGTACTTCCGCGAAATGATCGCGGCCGGCGCCGCCGACACCGGCTACTCCGTCCGGCCGCCGGGCGGCGGCGATCCCCGCCGCCGTCCCCATCCCCTCGCCTCGTTCCTGCAAACGATCCGGCTCACCGGCGCCGTCGACCTGGTGCCCCGCCGGGAGTTCGTCTACTGCTCGGGATGGCAGGACCACACGCCGTTCACCGAACTCCGCACCCGACTCGACGCCGATCCCGGTTGGCAGGTCCACGAACTCCCCACCGGCCACGATGCGATGAATGAAGCCCCGGAGGCGGTCGCGGCATTGTTGCTCGACGAGTAATCGCAAGCCGGAGTGGGTCGGGTAGATGGGCAACGATGACATCGATTCGCCCGTCAGGTACTCGCCGAGCTAGGTATCGCCCTGATCGAATCCGACAGTCATTCGGTTCGGAATGGCTGTGGCACAACCTTGTTCGTGGAATGCCACAACCCATTCCTGATGCAGGAACCTATGCGACCGGAGTGCGTCGGTCGGCGAAGAGCCGGGCGAGGATCTCGTTGTCGGCGTACGCCAGTTGCGTTGCCGCCACGTCGTTTTCGCCGAACCAGCGCAGTCCTTGGCCTTCTGTCAAGGTCACGGTGTCGATATCGAGGTCCGGGACTGCGCAGAAGAAGTGGGTTCGATCCCGAAGACGCAGTCGCGGGTGGCGTAGTGCTCGATCAGATCCGCGTCCAGGGCAACGCCGATCTTTTCTTCGATCTCGCGGCGCACGCATTCAGCGGGTGTCTCGCCTTGTTCGAGCATGCCGCCCAGCAGGGTTGCGTCCAGCAGAGTGGTGTAGCAGCTCCTGGCTCCTCCCAATCCAGGTGCGGCGCTTCGCCGGTGCCCAGGAGTTCGAGCAGGCGGCGCACCTCGGCGGGGATGTGGCCGATGACGTGGCGGTCATCTGCCACCAGCTCCGCGTCCGGCCCCATACCGCGCGGCGGTGAGCGCCGAGGCGGCCGAGTCCTGCGTGTGTGGCTGCATCGGCATCGGCGACACCGCGCCATCGATGTCGACGACCACACCGGCGTAGACAGTGTCGCCGTGTCTCTGCTCACCGGTCAGGAATCGAGAAGCACCGCTGCCCGGCGGTAACTAGCGTGGGTGCCGATCGAGCAGATCAGACGATAAATCGTGAGCAGAGGAGCAAGCATGGCTACCGCATCGAAGTCCGGTGGAAAGGGAAAGAAAGCCTCCGCGGTGGAGGGGTTCTCCGATCTGGAGCGCGCTGCGGTGAAAGAGCGCGCCGCCGAATTGAGAGCGCAGTCGCGGCACACTCGAGGCAAGGACAAGGCGGCCGCTGACGAGGCGGAGGTGCTGGCGAAGATAGCGCAGATGCCGCAATCGGATCGTGTGCTGGCCGAACGCGTGCACGCGATCGTGACCGCCGCCGCCCCCGAGCTGGCACCGAAGCTGTACTACGGCCAACCCGCCTACGCCAGGAAGGGCAAGGTCGTGTGCTTCTTCCGCAGTGGTCAAACCGACAAGGAGCGGTACTCGACGTTCGGGTTCAGCGCGGAGGCCAACCTCGACGACGCCGGTGGCCTGTGGTCGACCTCCTACGCCCTGATCGAGCCGACCGAGGAGGCTTGGAAGACGCTCGCCGGGCTGGTCGAACAGTCTGTGAGCTGACCGGATAGGGACAGTGCGCCGACGAATTTGGCAAGGGTTACCGGACTGGTGAGGACTCGTATTCAACTGTCACGTGTTGTCGGAGGAGTCCGGCCGACGGGTGAGCGTAACCGCGGCAGCGTGATGTAGCGACTCTATGTCACTGCTGCCTCTGCGGCGAGTTTCGTGGTGGTGACGTGCACTGCGACGCGCTGGTCGATGCCGGGCGTGATATCCCGGGCGCCGGCCGGTGGTGAGGAGGTCCACCGGTCGGCGCGCCTCGTGCTGGTTCCCTGCGCAGGGTCGGAAGAATGTACGGAGAAATCCCGGTGATCAAATCCCCCCGGAGAAATCCGATCAAAGCCGGCGTAGCCATGACAGAGGTTCGTGTGAAACCTGGAGCCGGTTTGGTCTCGCATCACCCTGCCGGGTTCGGCCCCGCTCCCCTGACGGTGCACGGACATAAACCTTAGATGGACGTCGGCCGCTGGGTGCTTTAAGGTTGCCCCGTGATTCTGCTCATTCTCGGGCTGGTTCTTTTGGGCGTATTCGCTGTGCGGTTTCATATGGACAGGCGAAGGGTGAGCAATGGCATCTACCTGATGTCGGGGCTGGCCTGCACCGGGGTGTGGGCCGCCGGCACAGGTGGCGATGAGGGCGACCTCGTCTTGGCGTTGGTGCGCCTGCTGATCGTGTTGTCGCCGCTCGTGGTGCTGTTCCTCGCCGGATTACTGATCGGCAACGGCAGGGAGATGGTTCGCCGCGAAGGGGCGCGCACCGGAAACCTGCTTTCGATCGGGCCGGGTGTGGTACTGCTGCTTCCCTATTTGCTACTGGGCGTTGCCGCGGTCACGGGCCATCTTCGATCTGTCGCGCTGGCGCCTCTGGTGTTGGGGACAGGATACTTCGGTTTCGTATTTGCGAGTTTTGCACTGTATGCACTGCTTTATGGGTGGATGCCATACAAGCCGGGAATGGACGCTATTGTCGTGCCCGGTTGCGGATTGATGGGTGCGAAAGTTCCACCGTTGCTCGCCAGCCGGTTGAATCGCGCGATCCACATCTATTGGGAAGAAGTCGCGGCCGACCGACACCCGGTCATCATCACCTCTGGTGGCCAGGGTGCCGATGAGGCTGTGTCGGAGGCATCCGCGATGGCCGAGTATCTCATCGCCCGCGGGGTACCACCCGAGAGTGTGGAGACCGAAGATCAGTCCACCACCACTCGCGAGAACCTGCTGTTCATCAAGCGACTGCTGGGCGAACGTGGCGTGTCCACTCGAATGGTGCTTGTAACCAGCAACTTTCACGTGCTGCGCACCGCAATTCTGGCCCGGCGACTGAACCTGAACGCCGAGGTAACCGGCGCGCGCACCGCCTTCTACTACCTGCCCAGCGCGGTCTTTCGCGAATTCGTGGCGATCATCGTCGCCTACAAGTGGACCAACGTCACCGCTTGCCTACTCCTGGTGGCCCTACCTCTTGTTCTGGCGCTCGCCACCGGCTCCGTTCCCACAAGCTTCTGAATCGCTGCGCCTACACCATTGGGGGCTGCTGCAGCCCGTGTTCGATCGCGTTCGACCAAGCTTCGCACGCGGCAAGGATCAGATCAGCGATCTGATTCTCGGGCACGTGGTGTTCATGCAGCCGGCCCCAATCCGAACGTGGACCTCTCGCGCGCTCGCGGGTATCGCAGGGACCTCGAAGATCCGCATCTCAGTGCCGGTGCGGGGTCGAGAGGCGCGAGAAGTACCGATGTTCAGAGCCCGTCACGCGGGGGTGCTCGATGCGGTACCGGTGATGCCGGACAGGAACTTCCACGGTACGCAACCGGTATCCAGTTGCGCGGGTAGCTCCTCGCCGAGCCGGGCGTGCAAGCCACCCGCCCGCACAGCCGCCTCGACTCGATCACGCGACATCGGCGCGTCCCCGAACGCCCGGACGCGCCACCGCTGCCTGGTTCCGTGTTCGGCTGCCGCTCCTCGAGTCGCGAGAGGCATCGAGCTGTCACTGACCGCAGGCGTCATAGCCGCGACCGAGACATCCGCCGACGTGATTCTGCGGTGCATCACAACAACGGTGCCGTTGTGATCGGCTACGAGCTCTACCCTGGTCATCAGGGCCCGCATCAACTCCAGTCCGCGCCCCCGTACAGAATTCGCCGCAGGACGCGGTGTCTTCCAGCAGCCATGGTCGCGGACCTCGATCGCAACCAAGGCGAGGGTGCGTCGTGCGCGCAGTTCGATTGTTCCTGCGCTGTGCGCATATCCGTGCTCGACCGCGTTCGATACCGCTTCATTGGCGGCGAGCACTATGTCATCAACCGTTTGGGGGTCCAGACTCATATCCCGTAGCCACACCGCTAGTTGATGGCGCACGCTCGCGATCTCTTGTGGCACACCCTGCACGGTCAGCGCTAGCGGCACCGGGGCAGCGGCTCTGTCCCCGCCTGGCCGGGTTCGGCGCTGGCGCAATCGCGTTCGATCGATATCGGTCATCATCGATCACCTCCGACGTATGGAATTGATATTCGCTCCACCTTTCGCATACCCAGATTGACGGTCGTAATCACCGCGACGCGATAACAAGCAACCTGGCCGCTACCACATGGCCGCGCATCAGGGAGACTGCAACACGCCCTACTGTTCCGACAGCTGGACAGGGCTGCTCGGGCAGTGACTATCGGGTGCGTATGTGGGAGCGAGGTTCTCGACGCCGAATGTCATGCGCTCGTCGAAGAACCGCATATCGCAGCCGTGAATGCCGCTGTCGTGAGTCCACACTGTAACTGTCTGGCGGGACCTGCCGATTGTCGCAACGGCATCAGCGGTTCCGATCACGAAGGGATCAGGGATGGCTGCTCGCAGCGGTCAATTCGTGCCCCGCCGGCTGGTGACTGTCAATCGGTGCCGTGTGAGGGCGATTCGACTCAACGATGAAGTGTCGATGGTTCAGTATGGATGTCCCGGTGGGGCAGCACTGGGCGGGCCGAGAACAGATCCAGCCGGGTGCGCGTACAACGCACCCCCAGGTGCTCGGTGTGGCCGACGAGCACCGGCGCTCGTGTCGGTCGCCGGGTATCGCGCCCGCGCACCCGCAGGCTGGTTCGGTGGGTTCGGCGGTCCGGGTTGCCACCGGCTGGGGTGGCCTTCCCGGACCGCGCCGATGTGGAGGTGTTTCGTTCAGGCGATGCGCAGGGCGGGAAGAGTGTCTTCCTGAGCTTGGGAGCGCAGGGTTGTCAGGATGTGAGTGAGCCGGCGGGAGACCTGCATCTGGGAGATGTTGAGGGCCTTGCCGATTGCGGCCTGGCTCATTTCCTGGCCGTACCGCATGATCAGGATGTGCCGGTCGCGGGCGGGCAACTGGGCCAGGAGTGGGCCGACGCTGATCGAGTCCTCCATCAACTCGTAGGCCTGTTCGATCGAGGTGAGCGCAGCCGGGACCATCGCGGTGAGGGTTTCGCCGCCGTGAGCGGTCTCCTGCGCGTCCAGGGAGTCGGTCTTGTAGGCGTTGTTCGCGATCAACGCCTGGGTGACCTCGACCAGGTCGGCCCCCAGGTGCTCTGCGATCTCACGGGCGGTGGGATCGCGATCGAGCCGCTGGGCGAGCAGAGGGACCGCGGCGGTGATCTGCTGGCATGTCGGCTTCCTCGAGGCGGTTTCGATCAGGGGCAGGAGGACATTTCCCGCGTTCAGCTCACTCAAACCTCCGGTTGGGGAATTCGCGATGTGATCGGTATCTCGCGGGCGCCTGGTACCTGTCCGCCGGTGCCCGAGATCCTCACTCGCGCAGCGCGTGACGTCCATTCGCTGCGGTCGGTGGCGGTTGGCGGGGGAGTTCGTCGGTCGGGGCGTCCATTGCGGCGCGGATATGGCGAAGGAATTCCTCGAGGGTGTCGTAGCGGTCCAGGATCTGGACCAGCAGGCGCGATGCGCCGGTGTCGGTGTTCGGTATTGCGGTCATCTCAACCCACCCAGGCCGGGGAACCCCGCCGAAAGCGCGCGGGCGGTGGGGTTCGCGTGAATATGCTGGACACGCCATCGACGGGCGCGGGGTCGGCTCTCGCGGAAGAGGGACCTCGCACGCCCGTCGATGGATATCGCGGTAGAGCCCGGGGATCGGTTGCAGGCCGGTCTTCGGGTGCCGCACTTGGGCGATGCGGCCCCGAACATCCCCACCCATCGAACTGCCCGGCGATAACCGGGTGCATGGCTACGGCCGGGCAGAGAAGTTTCGAGGGTCGGGGGTGCCCGCAGCCAGGTTAGATCGAACTCATGTTCAGCGCAGGGAAATAGCTCCGTCTGGCACTCTCGGTCAGGGGCGATCGACCCCACACATGCGGTTACTGCACGGTAGCCAGAGGTCTAGCAGCGCCGCGGCGGCGACGATTCGAGCAGGGCCGCGAGGTCCTCGCTCGCCAGTGTCAACTTGGATCCTGCTGCGTCTTGTGTGCTGCTGCAACGATTCTCGTGGAGATCGAAGGATCGAAAGATCCGACCACTTCCTGGCAGCACATCGTGCCGGACCGGGCCGGTGCCGAAGCAGGTTCCAACCGGCGCTGTGGTCCTGGTGTGGCAATCATCAAGCAGGGGTAGCGGGTACCGGGCTCGTGCACAGGGGAGCGATGTTCTGTAGCCCGCCCGTGGTTGGTGAGGTCAGGTACAGGCAGGGATCTTCGCCGGCGGTTGTGATGGCTGTGCGTACCCGGTCCCACTGGTCGTCGGCCAGTGCCGTTGTCCGCGACAGAACGAAGCCGGACAACCGGTAGGGGTCGGTGACCAGTGCCCATGAATAGTCGGCGCCGAGGGCGGTGACGATGTAGTTCGTCGGGCCGTATCGCATGTCCTGAGTGGGCACGCCGGGGAAGCTGACGTGCAGTTGTGCGCCCGTGTCGGCATCGTTGACCGTTGCGGTACCGCGGATTTCGTTCAGGGTTCCGCCCCAGGTAGTGCAGGTATTGCGCACCGAAACATCACCGGCGGCATCGAGGGCGTACTCGGCGCGGGTGTCGCGCGCGCAGACCAGGTTGAAGAACTGCGGTATGGCGGCCAGCTGATTCCAGGTGCCCAGATAGCGGTCGAGTTCCAGTTGCGGAACCGGTGCGGGCGGCGTGGCCGAGGCCGGTGCGGACAGGCCCACGGCTACCGCTGTGGCCAGCATGGTCAGTGCGGCGGTCGAGCGAGCGAGATCCATGACGTTCCTCCTTGTTCGATGCGGCCATCCTAGCCACAATCGATGCAAGAACGATGCACTGCTCGCATCGGGGCAGATCCAAATACGTGGTCATCCATTGCCCTCTGAGCCGTCCAGTGCGAAGCGGTCATCCATAACTCCGTTTCGACTGTCCTGCGATTCGGGGGCTCCGAGTTCGCGGCACCGGCGTCTTCACCGCACGCCCGGTAGGTCGGCCATGTCCACCGGGGGATCGTGTGAACCTGGTCATCGGCTCGTTTCCGGCGCGAGGGGCGGGTATCGCACCTTGGACTCGATCCGTCAGCGTGTTCCCCGAGAACCTGGAGGTCCCATGGCCGCACCCGGCCAGGTCGGCGTGCAATCGTTCCGAGCCCGCACGGCGGACGCCGAGCTGCACGATCTGCGTGCTCGACTGGCAGCGGCGCGGTTCCCCGAGACCGAGACGGTCCGGGCCGAGTCGGCGCCCGGCCGTTGGGAGCAGGGCGTCCCGCTCGCCGACATTGGTGCGATCGTCGACTACTGGCGCACCAAGTACGACTGGCGATCGTTCGACGAGCGGCTCGACCGCATCGGACAATTTCGCACCACCATCGATGGCGTGGGCATTCACTTCCTGCACCGCAGATCCGCGCGCGCCGACGCGACACCGCTGATCATGACGCACGGGTGGCCGGGTAGCGTCGCCGAATTCGTCGATGTGGTGGATGAACTCGCAGATCCGGCGAACGCGGGCGCACCGGCATTTCATGTCGTCGTTCCATCGCTGCCGGGGTTCGGGTACAGCGAGCGCCCGGCAACCACCGGGTGGGGAGTCGGGAAGATCGCGGCGGCGTGGGTGGATCTGATGACCAGGCTCGACTATCCGGAGTTCGTTGCTCACGGCGGTGACTGGGGCGGTGTGGTCACCACGATCCTGGGTGCGAGGTACCCGGAGCGGGTTCTCGGCATCCATACCCTGACCCCGCAGGCGCCGCCCGGGCTGACAACCGACGGACTGACGGCGACCGAGCGTGACTGGGTCGAGTCGACCCGCGAGTTCTGGACCGGCCCGCGCGCGGCGTTCGCCAAGCTCCAGGCGGACCGCCCCCAAACGATCGGGTACTCGCTCGTCGACTCGCCGGTCGGCCTGCTCGCCTTCATTCTCGACAAGTTCGCCGAGTGGACCGACACCGACGACAGCCCGTTCGAGACCATTTCCATGGACCGCCTGCTCGACAACGTGACCCTGTATTGGCTCACCCGCACGGGCGCGTCGGCGGCCCGCATCTACCACGAAAGCCACGGCGGCATAAACACTTTCGATCCCGAGCTGCGGGTCGATGTCCCTGCCGCGCTCACCGTCTATCCCCGCGATATCGAGAAGTGCCCGCGCCCCTGGGCGCAGCAGCGTTTCCGGCGGATCGTGCGATGGAACGCCCCCGAGCACGGCGGGCATTTTCCGTCGATGGAGGTCCCCGGTTATTTCGTCGAGGATGTGCGCCGGGGTCTGGCCGAGGTACTGGCCGCTGCCCGCTAGCCGAGACCGCGCCCCGGAGGATGGGGTTCCCGGACCGGGTGCCGGGTATCGCCGAGCAATGGATAACACGAGCATGTCCATTCCCACCGACACACTCGTCACGATCACCAATCAGGCGGGGGAACGGCCGTGGGCCAAGAGTTTCCCGTCGGATCCCGTGGCGGATCCGGCCTGGATCACGCTCGATACCGAGTTCGGGCAGCTGTTCCAGCAGTGGCAGATCTCCGCGTTCGACGAGGGCTACACCATCAAGAACGAGGCGCTGAGTTCGCTGGCGGCCGGGCAGGGCACCGACGAGGTGGCGTGCCACAAGGAGTTCAACCCGAGCACGGGCACCTGGCTCATCGAGGCCGCGGGTGATGGTCTGTACGTGATCAAATCACTTTCGGAGGACCTGGTCTGGACCGCGCACCGCCACGATCCCGACCTCGCCCCGTCGGTGTCGCTGCGTCCGTACGCCGGCGGGCGCGAGCAGCAGTGGGCATTCGAGACCGACCCGGTGGCACCCTGAAATAGCGTTGTCCGCGACGAGCATCGTGGCCGGGAGAGCGCACGATGCGGTTGAGGCCTGCACCGGCCGGGCGAGGTCAGGCGATACGCGGGCGCGGCAACAGCATCGCCCGGCCCATCGCCAGCACCGCGTCCAGGTCCGGGAAGTTCGGCAGGTCGACGTAGTGCGGGCGGGATCGGGATAGGCGAGCGCGTGGCATCACCACGAGTTTCGCGGTCGTGGTGACCACGAGTTCGCAGTCGGGTCCGCAACCGCGCACCAGGCCACGGCACCCGCCCACACTCCAGCCGACCACGGTGATCGAGGCCCGCCGTCCTGTGCCGGGGCCGTGATGGTGTCGGGTCGGGCGGATCCCGGCGGCCACCAGTTCGGTGATGAACGCGTGGATCCGGGCCCGGGCGGCGTGCTCGGCACGGTCAGGGCGACAGGAACGTGGGGTGGAAACGGTTGTCATGACACGTCTTTCCCTAGGGGCCCCGTCCTGCGGGAACGGGTATGTGAGGGGCATTACCTGCCTGACCGACTCGAAACACCCACCCCCACAACACTGTTCCTACTCATACCGACCTATCTGGCATATCGGACCAGTTCACAGCGAAGGCGTTTGGACCGACGGCGGGCGGATAGTTCCCTGGCGATAGCTCGTCGCGAGGGTTGGGCGGCGAGGTATCGGCCGCCCAGGGCGGCGCGGGTCCTGTCCCTCCTCCGGGACCCGTCCAGGAATGCCGCCGCGCCGGTGCGGGCCCCACATCCCCACCCCGCACCGGCGCGGCGGCGACCGGCGTTATCGGCTCAGTGCTCTGACGAAGCCCGGTCCCAGGAGTACACGAGCAAGGACGCCGCCGAGCAGTGTGTCGGCGTTCAGCAAGCGCATCTCGGCGGGTGGTTGTTCGCAGCGACGATGGCGTGGGTGTGGGGGCGCGTGTCTCACCCGGGTGGGGTGAAGCGCACACCCGGCCGCGGACCGACACTGCCGGACATCGACCCGATTTTGTCCGCCGGGCCGGTCGCGACCCCTGAGCCGCGCGTGCCTACGGAATCCCTGTGGCATTCGGGTGCATGCTGTGACCGGGCATCCAGGCATGCATGCCCGTGCTGACCTTGCGTAGATCGGATCTCGCTGTGTGACAACCGAACCCACCCCGTGCTCGTGAAGGGAGAAGTCGTGTCAGTGCCGAACATTCTGTTCTTCCATGTCGACAATCTCGGTTTCGGTGAGCTCGGCTGCTACAGCGGCGGCCCGTTCCGCGGGGTGTGGACCAAACGGATCGACGACGCGCCGGCACGCGGATCCCTCACGAAGGGCGGGCACGATGATTACTCGAGCGGGTCGGTTACGAATCGAGATCGAGCACGAACACGACTTCGGGCCGGTGCTGGTGGTCCACGGGGAGATCGACGGCTACACCGTTCCGGCTTTGCAGCGGGCCCTGGCCCGCGCCGATTGCGCGCGCCCGGCCCGGCTGCTGGTGGATCTGACCGGGGTCAGCCATATCGGCTCGGCGGGAGTGCGCGCACTACTCGATGCCCACGCCTCCGCGCCCGAGACATTGTTCGCCGTGATCGCCACCGACGCCGGCGCGCGGGTGCTGCGGGTGGCGGGCCTGGATACGTTGATCGCGGTGTATCCGTATCGGGCGCTGGCGCTGGTGTGTACCGCGGCCGCGGTCGCCCCGCCCGGGAACTGATTCACCCCGCGGGTTCGTACGCCCCGGTGCGGGGGAGTTCGGTGGTGGGGTAGTCCAGCAGCAGGTACATCTGTGCGCAGAAGGCGTCGATGCTGCCGTAGCGTTCCACGATCTGCGCCGCGATTCGGCGCAGATTCGCGCTGGTGCGGGAATCGTCCACCGCCAACCCCTTCCACTAGCTGTCGCGTGCGCCGGTGTTGTCGCGGCGCCTGGCGGGAGGGATCGTGAGGTTGGGTGGCTCCCGCCAGGCGTTCGTATCCGAGACGGAGATTTCCGCTATCGCGGCACCGAACGACAAGGGCCGCTTGGGCATACGACCGGGTTGCCGTGCGGTGCCGTGGCCCCGAATGAGCAGAAGGCTCCAGCATCTGTTTGACCATCCGGCACCGCGCCCAAACACCTTTCGGCGAAGTCGTCGCGAATGTCCGATTAATGCTGTTGTCCTGCACGGATACCGAGTCGCGAGCCCGACCGAACCGCGCGCAGCACGCAAGCAGTAAATACCCGGTGGCTGTTCTCGCCGAGTGCGCCGGTCGATCATCGACTGCGGTCAGGTTTGGCGTCGCGGGGCGGGGTAGGTCCCACGGGTGACCTTCGCGGTCACGTATTTCGCAGTGGTCGATAGGAGGCACGAGATGGGTTTGTCCGAATCGGAGGCTGCACGCCTGCGTGACGAGCGTGCGAACCTCGTGAAGTTCCGGGCAAAACTGGCCGAGTCGATAGATCAGGTGCAGCACGGCGGCAGTGCGATCATCGGCGAGGAGTACGTCGCTGCTCGAGAGGACGAAGCCCTCGTGCAGACCCGGATAGATCGGATCGACGCGATTCTGCGGGAGGATTCGTCGGGCCCGTGAGAATGCTGATTCGGTCGCTTCGAGCACCATGCCGAGCGCAGCCTCGACCGTTCGGTCGAGGACTTCCCCTTGGGTCGCCGTCGAACGGCTTGTGGCGTGCGGAATGTCGATCGGCGCTGTCCACCGCCGGCCAGACCGACCCGGCGGGCTCTCCGTCCTGGTCGTCAGGGCCGCCCACGCCGGTCACCGCGACGGTGATGTCGGCGGCGAGCAGAGTGCGCGCTCGGAAGCCATTGTGCGCGCGGCAGTTTCGGACCGCTCCGCTCGCTCCTCGATCGTGGGCACGGTGTCAACCTACCGCCGGGAAGCGGGCGACCGACGACGGTGTCTGCCTGTAGCTACGGGCTTGTCGGCGGAGCGCCGCCGGCGGGCGGATCGTCGAGGACGGCCGAATCCGGCACCGGTCCCGCGGGCGACAGTGGGGGATGGTCGGGGGTATCGGAGGCGAGGGCGTCGGCGAGTGCCGTGAGCGCCTGCGCCTGGCCCGGGCTCAGATCCGCTGCCGTTCCGGTGGGAGGAAATCCGAATTCGGCCAGCAGCTGTTTGAGCGGTCCTACGCTCGCCGGTGATAGTGAGTTCCACGCGGCAGTCGCGGCATCGTGCGAAGCGGTCATCGATAACTCCATTTCCGCGGGGGTACAACAGGTTCCACGCTGCGGGCCGGACATGATCGTTTCAACGGTCCTGCGATTCGGGAGGCGAGGCCGCGAGGCCGGAGAGCGCGCCTCGGCTCGGGGGCGCGAACAGTGCCGACGGCTAGGCGGCTTCGTGTGCGTGGTCGAGGGCTTGTTCGCGCAGTGTGGTCAGGGTGCGGGACAGCTCGCGCGATACCTGCATCTGGGAGATGTGCAGGGCTTTGCCGATCTGGACCTGGGTCATCTCCTGTCCGTAGCGCATGGACAGGATTTGACGTTGGCGCTTGGGCAGTTCGGCCAGCAGCGGCCCGATGGTGATCGAGTCTTCCATCAGCGCGTAGCCGTCTTCGGCGACCGCGAGTACTTCGGACCGCATGGTGGGGGCACTGTCGCCGTCGTCGGTGGGCAGGCGCGCGTCCAATGATTGGGTCGCGTAGGAGTTGTTCGCGATCAACGCCTGGGTGACCTCGTGGATGTCGGCCTGGAGATGGCGGGCGAGTTCGCGGGCGGTGGGTTCGCGTTCGAGCCGCTGGGCGAGTTCGGGGATCGTGGTCGCGATCTGCTGGCGGAGTTCCTTGGTGCGGCGTGGGACGCGCACGGCCCAGGTGCTGTCGCGGAAGTAGCGGCGGACCTCGCCCATCACGGTCGGGATGGCGAAACCCAGGAAGGACGAGCCCCGGGCGGGATCGAATCGATCCACGGACAGCACCACGCCGACGGCGGCGACCTGGGCGAGGTCGTCGTGGTCGACACCGCGGCCGTTGTATCGGTTGGCGATGTGCTCTCCGAGCGGGAGCGCGGTCTGGATGATCCGGTCGCGCAGGCAGGTGTGTTCCGGGGACCCGGGCATCAGGTCCGAGAGTTCGGTGAGTCGAGGCTCGAGGTTTTCGTACGGATCGTCGTTGATTCGTGCGTCGTGGTCGCTTCCGATCGTTCGTGCGGACATATCGGTGTCCTCAAAGCAGGGGACGGCCACCGGTTAGTGGGCCATATGTCTGGCGTGCCCGGGTTATGAGGGCCGAAACCGAGATCGACCGACCAATCGGAATACCCCTGCTCAGGGCGTTATGTGGGTCGGTGCCCACCGCGGTCCTGTTGTTCGCGGCCTGCCGCGTACGCCGCCACACCGGATGCCTTGTTCGCGGTCTCGCGGGGCGGCCGGTCGGGTAGGTTTCCAGCCGCCACACCGCTCGGGGACGTCTGGGACGATGCTGCTGTAGCCGGTCTGTGCGGCCGATTACCCTCGGCCGTGCAGACTCACTGCCGCGGGCAGGTCATTGCGTTGTCAGCGATCGAATTGGCCGTCCGCGACGCCCTTCGTGAAGGCATCCCATTCGTCGGCTCCGAACGTCAAAGTGGCTCCGGGGCAAGCGATTACGGCACCGTCCTCGATACCTACGGTGATCCGCGCGTTGCCCACCACCCCGGACTCGCCACTCAATACGAGGCCGAGCAGGTCCGGCCACAGCGCGGGCGGAATCGACACGATCGGCTGGTCGTCGGCGGGGCCGGTGTACTTGCTGTCGCGAATGCGCGCGGCGTCAACACCGAAACGAACCTCGACGCAGGTGCCTGCTTCTTTCGAATATTTCGACTTGAACCAGGTGGTGCGGGAAGGGCTCGGACCGGCAGTGCTCATGCTCTCGATGCTAGCTCGCGCGCGGTCCTGTCGATCAGGTCGTAGGAGTGCTCGCGACTTGGCATGGCAGCAAACACTTTTTCGTAGACGTAGTTCAGGTTTCGAACCTGAACGGAGTCGTCGACGATCTGCCCGAACAGCGCGTTCTCGTACCACGCAACCGTTGGCAGTCGTGAACTTGCGAAGTCGATCAGATAGAACGTGCCGCTGAGGGCGGCGTATTCGGGGGCGCCGAACGGGATCACCCGGACGTCAATAGTGTTGGGGTACTGCTCCATCAGCATCTGAATGTGATGGAGCTGCGCAATCTGGATCTTCTCGCCCCATGGGTGTTGCAGTAGAACCGCTTCGGTCAACATCGCGGTGAAGTGCAGGGGTTCAGGCCCGGTCAACCTCTCCTGCCTCATCATTCGCGCTTCGATGTACTGGTCGGCTTCGACTGCGGACCGTACTCCATACGGCGAATTCATCAGGGCACGAATGTAATCGGGGGATTGCAGCATGGCCGGCACCAGTACGCCCTCGTACTCGCGGATGCTGTGCGCACCCTGCTCCAGGCCGAACAGCCGCATGAGCTCATCACCGAACAACGCCGAGAAGCGCGCCCAATGCCCGGGTTCCTTGGCCGCGACTCGCAGTTCGAGCATTTCGGATCGCTCCGCGTCTGGGAACTCCAGCACATCCAGGACTTGGCCGAGCTTCTCTTGGGTAGGCACGCTTCGGCCGGTCATGACATGAGACCAGTACGCGGGGGTGAAGCCGACCTCCTTGCAGAGCGCCGGAACCTTGATGCCCAGCAGCTCGAGCCGCTGTCGCAGGCGGATCGCCAACTCCCATCGAGCGACGGTTGCCGAACTCGAGTTCACCGCTGGACCTCCTGCGCTCCGGATTGACCGGTCAAGGCTATCAAGATCTGGTAGCCCATGGCGTTAGAGATTACTGCTTGCCATTTGCGGTATACGATACTAACTTGATTGTGTCGCTCGTCACATGAGTCATTTCGGTCCGACCTCTACCCCGGTGCTCCCGCTCTTCACCTGATGAAAGGTGATTCTCGATGGACCCATTGCCCGCCAAGCGCCTTGTGCTCGCTGCCTGCAGGGGCGATGTGCCCCAGGATGATCCGCTACTCCGCTGGGTCGGCGAGCTGGCCGGCATCCATCAGCGGCTACTGGGTTGCGGGGAGTTCGTGCCCGTGGAGCTCGATCGGCTGCGTGCCGGACTGGTTCGCGACATCGATCTGTGGGTGGCCAGGCAACTACCGCCGGCCCCGGGCGGCGCGCGTCTGCACACCGAAACTCTCGGGATGGTCATCGATCGACTGGCGAGATTCAGCGCGTCCGCGCACGCGGCGCTGGCCGGGACCGTCGACCTGGAGTTGTGGGACGCGTGGGAACGGTTGGCGGAGTTGGCCGTCGGCTACGAGGACCTCACCGACGAGGTGTCCTCCGGGCGGCGCCGACTGCCCTGCGCTCAATGAGAAGTCCTCGATTCCGCACGTTCGGAGGGTGTGATGATCACAGCGATATGGACATTCCTGATCGGCCTCGGTCTCGGCGGTGCGGCGGTGTGGGCGCTGCTGTCCGATGCCGTGGCGTATCCGCGTCCCTCTGTGCCGAGGGACGCGCGCTGGACCGTGAGCGGCATTGCGGCGCGGATCGAGCGTGAAAGACTCGAAGCGGCCCACCTGCCCGCCCTGCCGAGCCACCGATGACCCCCACGTCGGGTCACATGTTCGTCCACGCGGACGGACGGCTGGCCGAAATCCTCTGCAACGTAGAAGTTGTCGCCCTGACCTCGCGACGCGCCGAGCAGCTGCGCCGCATCCATCACGGGCACCGATCTGATTGCCGCGTCCTTGCTGCGGCCGTCGCGTATTCCACCACCTGATCGTTCGCTCGCGACGCACGTCTGCACCGACCGCAAACATGTCGGACCAGAGCCCTCGCTGAGCGAGCCGGCCGGGCCAGGTAAATCCCAGAGGACACGCCCGCGCGGAAGGTCGAATAATCCCGTATGTCCGGGTATATACGGTGTGGTGATTCAAGGGGGTACCGGCTCGGCTTCGGCGGTCGCGGCGAAGCAGGGCCGGTCCGGACACGATGAGGGGAAACCATGGCAACCGATTACGACGCGCCCCGACGGACCGAGATCGAGGGCGAAACCCAGAACTCGGTCGATGAACTGAAGTCTCGCCGTGAGGAAGCCGCGGCCGCGGTGGTCGACGTCGACGAGACCGATATCGCGGACCTGTTCGAGCTGCCCGGCGCGGATCTCTCCGACGAGGTCCTGGCGGTGCCCGTGGTCCCCAAACAGCCCGACGAGTTCACCTGCTCGAGCTGTTTTCTGGTCCACCATCGCAGCCGCCTCGCGAACGACGCCACGACGGAGTGCGCCGATTGCGCGGCGTGATTCCGGCCTGACCCGCGTTATCCGTTCCGAATGAGAAGCGGTGGTGCGCGGTGAGCTCGGCGCGGATCACTTCCAAGTGCCCGCGCCGCAGCCGCCGCGGGTTCCGGAGCCTTCCCTGACCCCGGAACCGTTGCGGCCGATGATCTATCGCTTACGCTTCGGGTCCTCGTCGACTCCTTCGGTCTCGAAGCGTTCCTTGCGCACGGTGCCTTCCACGGTCTGGCTGTCCTGCACCTCGTCGACGGCGAGGCGGACCCGCTCGACGGGCACCGCCTCCGTGGTGACCGTGACCTGGTCCTCGTGCAAGGTCACCTCGGTCTCCTGTTCGCCGAAATCCACGGCCCCGACCGCATCGGCGTCGGTGATCGGCTCCCGTACGACGTGCACCTCTTCGTGGGTGGTGGGCACCGTGATGGTTTGCTCCTCGGTGACCACGTACTTGCGCAACTTGGCCGTGCCGGTCTCGGTGCGCTGCTTGTTCACCTCGAGGTGCTCCTCGGAACGCACGAGGCCCTCGTCGCTGCCGCGCGGACGTCGTTGCTCGTCCGACCGCGGTTGCTGACCTGTCGGGTCCGCGAAAGCGTTCCATCCGGCCCGCTGCGGGTCGACGTGGTAATGCACGAACAGTTGCTGTTCCTCGTCGGCGGTGATGTCGTGGTCCATGGCGATATGCGGTGCGGACTTGACCTCATCCTTGGCGACCTGCACCTGGAGCTGATCCGAACCCGCCTGATGCCGCGCACCGGCCAGTGGCACGAGGGAGTCGTCGTGGAAGAAGCCGGTGGACACCGCCGCCCAGGTCGGCGCACCCGAGACGTTGTCGATGTAGATCTGCTTCACCTTGCCGATCTTGTCGCCACCCCGGTCGTACACGGAGTTACCGATGATCTCGTCGAGCAATCCGGTCATGATTCCTCCTCGATCGTCGAATTCGATTGGCCCGCCGTAGCGCGGGCAGTACTCGGAAGGAGAGAATGCGATTCGAGCCGGCCGTCCGGCTTCGCGTCGACAAAGCCAGCGACATTCCGGCAACTACCCGGGTATCAGCCGAACAAACGTCGCGGGATGAACTGACACTGTGCGGAGGGTCCGAAAATCTTGGCATCAACTGGCGTTCTGCGGTGAAGATAACTATTGGATCGAGGCGCTGAACTGCCACTCCCGGTGACCCGGGTACAGGTCGCTTGCTCGCGCTCTCGATTGCCGTAGCGCTGCCGGGGAAGCGGCCGGGCACGTGCTGCACGCCTGCGCCCAGCGACCGCAGGTTGGAGGTCGCATCTTCCACCAGCATTACCGCCCGGCGTGTCGGTAGGACGTTCACAACGGCGCGTGAGCCAGGATGTGTCGCGGAGTTGACCACTGTCGCCCCTCGACCAGTGCGAACAGTGGAACCTCGTGGCCGGCTTTCGTCGCGCCTCCCGCTCACCGGCAGGGAGCGGGCGTGGTGGTGTGTTCTTCCCCGATTTCATGTGGATCAAAGGAGACGGAACCGGTGCGCAAGGGTTGGGGCGGCGTGCTCGTGGCGGGGTTGATGGCGACGTCGGTCGCCGCGGCGCGTCCGGCGGCGGCGGACGAATGGTGGCCGTGGTCGGGCATTCTGCCCGAGGAGATCAGTTGTGCCGCACTGGGTTTGCCGGGGCGGGCCGGTGCGTGGCCGCTGCCGCTGTACAGCCCGGACGTGGGTATCGGCCTGCTGACGATGCCTCCGGTTCCGCCGGATGTCGCCGCGCGGCTACCCAATCGGATTGAACTGCGCACCGACAAGGGCGGATTCAACGAGGTGTGGCAGTACGCGCTGCTGGACAACAACCTGTACATCAAGGCCGTCGCGGGGGAGTCGGGCTGGCGCGTTCCGCCGGTGCCCAACTGCCTGCGCGGACAGATCACCGGTATCTCGGTGGACGGCAGCCGATTGATGGCCACCGGGCCCGAAGGCTGGATCTACACCCTGGAATCGGCCGACTGGACACCGGAACTGTGGTGGTGGACAAAGCGATTCGGCGCGCCGATCTGGCTCGATCCCACCGGGACGCGGGTGCGACCGGGCTCGCAGGCCTGGAGCCTGTCCTGGTTGAACCCGCAGTACGTTCAGGTGCTGCCGTTCCGGCACGACGGACGCTGGACAGACGCATCGGGACACGAGGTCCCGGTGGGCGGGGCCGGCGTCACCACGGTGTACGTGCTTTCACCCGAAGGTGATCGGATCGCCATCCTGGACCCGTGGCTGCCCGCCAGTGACCCGCTGCATCCCGAAATCAGCGAACTGGCCGACGATTACAGCTACGAGCTCCCCGGCCCGTTGAACGGACGATTCCGGGCGATCAATCTCAGCTCGTCGGGTTCGACCACGTTCGTCATCAACGAGTACGGCGACATGTTCACGCGCCTGTGGGATTTCGATATCTCGGGCGCGGACACCCTGTTCTTCTCGTACTCCTACGAGGATCAATCGGCGTTCGACTCCGCACCGAACAACTTCGAGCACGAGTTCTCACGCTTCCCGCAGTTGCGTCCCCCGTTCAACCGCTACGCCGATATCCAACTCCCGGCGCCGGATTGGATTGCGCAACCCAAGATCTCGGGCGAGATCACCTCGACCATCAGCATCCACCAGACCGGAGCCCGCTCGCACGAACGCGAACTGCGCGTGGAGGGCCGCGATGATGAGGGCCGTACCGGCTTCTGGCACAAGCCCATCGACCCGAACGCCGACTGGGCGTTCACCATCACCGACCAACCGCAGCAGGCGGACACCCTGGACAACCGCCCCGGCGACACCTCCCACCTGACGATGAGCCCGCCCACCGGAGTCCACTACAGCTACCGCGACGCCGAAGGCTGGACCGTGGAAACCCGCGACTTCGACTACGCCGGAGACCGAATCACCCTGCGCCTGTGTGAGGCCGGCGGTGCGTGCACCGATGTCGCCGGGCACCTCGCCAGCGACACCCGCATGGGCTGGCAGCGCGAAGGACTGAGCGACATGCCGCGTAAGTACCACGGCATCGTGAGCGTCACCGCCGAGGAGATGACCTCGCTCGAGCAACGGTCCCCACGCCTGCACACACTCGTCGATCGGCTCATCGGGGAAGGACGGATGCGCAATATCACTGCCGAGGCATCGATTTCGAGCCTCACCCTGCGCACCAGCGAGGGCCAGGAGATGGCGATGACCCGGACCGGATAGCCTCGGGGGTACCGAGCTCTCCGCATACGAACCCGCCACCGACCTCCACTCCACCGTCATCGCTCACAGCAGTCGTGCGATCAAGCTGGAATCGAGGTGGTAAAGCAGTTGCGCGACATCATCGTAGACATCCGCCGCGCCTTCCCGTTCGAGCTCGGCGCGAGAGATACCGCCGCTGAGCACACCGATCGCCGGGACACCGACCGGGGCGCACGCCCGAATGTCCCATACCGTGTCCCCGATGAAGACCGCGCGATCGGCGGGAACACCGGCGCGATCGAGCGCGACCCGCACGATCCTGGGATCGGGTTTGGCCTGGTCCACATCGTCTCCGCTGGTCACCGCATGAAGCACGGTGTCGCTGTCGAGCAGTTCGCGCAGCACCGCGAGTTCGTCCGGTGGGGCGGAGGTAGCGAGCAGGACTCGTAGACCGCGCGAGTGCAGCTCGGCGAGAATCTCCCGGGCCCCGGGCAAGAGCGTGAGTTCGGCGGCGGAATCCAGGTAGAGACGGCTGTGTTGCTTGTCGGCGTGCGCGGCGCCCTGGTCGTCGAGTTCGGGGGCCACGGTGTGGATCAGGCGATCGCCGTCCATGCCGATGGCCCGGTGGATACGCCAGGTAGGCACGGTCACTCCCGCGTCGGCGAACGCTCGATGCCAGGCTCGCGCGTGCAGGTAGTTGGAGTCGACGAGCGTGCCGTCGATGTCGAACAGGACCGCTGCGGGATCGGACACGAAACAACCTCCTCAACTCGCGGTGTCGTGCCGGCTATTTGCTGTCTACCCAGCACACCCGCCGTCCAAGCGTCGGCCCGGCGGGGGGAGATCTGCGCGCGCCCGAAGGCCGGACGACTCCGCAAATTCATTGCCCAGGAGTCGCGGCCTGTGTGAGACGTGGTTGGAGGGGTAACACCCGCGGTGCCGGGGTGAGGTTCAACAGCGCAGCTTCGCCTTGGCCTCGAATCCGAGGTGAACGTGCTCGAACAACAAGCACGTTCATACCCCGCTGGCACACAGGCGGTTCGGCCCTTGACGGGCCGGACCGGTCCGTGCGACCTCTCTTGCTGGTTCAGGCGATCCGGAGGGCGGGCCGGGTGTCCTGCGCTTGGGAGCGGAGTGTGGTCAGGATGCGGGTGAGCAGGCGGGAGACCTGCATCTGGGAGATGTTCAGGGCCTTGCCGATCTCGGCCTGGCTCATCTCCTGTCCGTAGCGCATGGCCAGGATCTGGCGGTCGCGAGCGGGGAGTCGCGCCAGCAGCGGGCCGACGCTGATCGAGTCCTCCATCAGCTCGTACCCCTCCTCGACACAGGTCAGGGCCGCCGGGATCGCGACGGGCAGGGTGTCGGAGTCCTGCCCCGGCGTCCGCGTATCGAGGGATTGGGTCGTGTAGGCGTTGTTGGCGATCAGCGCCTGGGTCACTTCGATGAGCTCGACGCCGAGGTGCTCGGCCAGCTCGCGGGCGGTGGGTTCGCGATCGAGCCGCTGGGAGAGCTGGGCGGCCGCGACCGTGACCTGCTGGCGCAGTTCCTTGGTGCGCCGGGGCACGCGCACGGCCCAGGTGCTGTCCCGGAAGTAGCGCTTGACCTCGCCCATGACCGTGGGGATGGCGAAGCCGAGGAAGGGCGCGCCGACGGTGTGGTCGAAGCGGTCCACCGCGAGCACCACCCCGACCGCCGCGATCTGGACCAGGTCCTCGTGGTCGACGCCGCGCCCGCCGTAGCGCTGGGCGATGTGCTCACCGAGCGGAAGCGCGAGTTCGATGATGCGCTGGCGCTGACGCTCGTGTTCGGGGGTGCCGGGGTCCAGACGGGCGAGTTCCTCGAACTGCGGCTCGAGGTTCTCGTACGAATCGGCACTGCGCCGCGTGCGGGTGGGTGTCGTCGACATGTCGGCTTCCTCGGGGCTGTTTCGACCAGGGGCACGAGGACATTTCCCGCCCTGGAACGTTTCAAACCCTCCGTCGGTGAAAAACCATGCTGCGGTCGGTCCAGCGCGACATGTCAGCTCGGGTCGGCGTCGATCTGCAGGGCGCGCTGTAACAGGAACGGATCGTGCGCGTTGACCAGCAGCAGTTCGGTCGCGCGGGCGGTCCACAACTCGGCCAGGCGAGCGTGGTTACCGCGCACCGTGTCCCGGTCGTGGGCGACGAACCACTCCATCGCGGTCAGCGCGCGCGGCACCGGGCCGATGCCGTCGATCTGCCCGTGGTGGTAGAAGGAGTCCCCGGCGTGGAGGATCCATCGTGTGCCGGTGTCCACCGCGATGGCGGCGTGGCCGCGGGTATGGCCGGGCAGGCTGATCATGACCACGCCCGGTGCGACCTCGGTGAGTTCCTTGGCGGCGGCGAATCCGAACCAGCGATCCCCTTCGCCGGGGTTGTGGCGCACCAGGATCGGGTGGTGGTCGCGGTGGGTGGGCAGGTAGCGGCCCTTCTCCACGACACTGCTCGGGTGCAGCGCCGCGTCGTCCTCGTCTGCGGTGAGATGCACTCTGGCCCACGGGAAATCGGCGAGGCCGCCGGTGTGATCGGCGTCGAAGTGGGTGAGCACGATGTCGCGCACATCGCGCGGGTCGAACCCCCGTCGTTCGAGCTGGCGGATCGCGGCCTCGTCGGCGTTGAACTCCGGGCGAACATAGAATCGTCCCGGACCGAACCGGCCCGCGGGGTCGGCGGCGTCCCGCAATCCCAGCCCGCTGTCCACCAGGACCAGCCCGGTGTCGGTCTCGAGGAGGAGGACGTGGCAGACCAGGCCCTCGGGCGTGGCCCACGGGTGCATGGTGCCGCAGTTGAGGTGGTGAACCTTCATCCCAGTGCCTCGAGCATCGTTGCCATGACCGCGGGATCGCCGCCGATCAGACCGGCGTCGATGGTCTGGATCGGGTTGCTGCCGTCCCAGTTCGCGGCCGCCAGTTTCACGAGGTCGAAAATGAACTTCTTGGTGCCGCCGACATCGGAGATCTCGATCACGGTGCCGGGGTGATGCTCGGTTTCGAGGTAGGCGAAGCGACCGTCGGCGCCGCCGATGCGGCCTTCCTGCCCGACGGTGAACCCGGCGTCGATCGCCCGATCGTAGAACCGCTGGTAGTTCTCGCTCCAGTAGGCGACATGCTGCACGCCTTCGTGTCCGGCGGCGAGGAAGTCCCGATACATCGAGGGCGCGTCGTTGGTCGGGGTGATCAGTTCGATCTGGATGTCGCCGCTGTTGGCGACCGCGACATCCATCTCCATGTCCGACGGCTGTCCCCGGTAGGTGAAGTCCGCCGGGCGCACCCCGCGCAGGAAGAACCACGGGCCGATGCCACAGGCGACGAAGTTGCGCATCGAGGCCTCGATATCGCGTACGACGTAACCGATTTGGGCGATGCCGCCGAACATGTTGGCCACCGGGCTGGGCGCCGGAGCCGGCCCGGTGTGCGCGTCGGCGAAGGACAGGACGATCTTGCCGGTGGCGGCGTTGTCACGCAGGCGCTGTGCGGCGGTCGTCGCGTCGTCGACGGTGTAGACGCTGTCGAGCACGGGCCGGATCTCGCCGGCGGCGAGCGCCGGGAGAACCTTGTCGGCCAACGCGCCGACGACCTCCGCGAGTTCGGTGCGGGTGCGAATACTGAACGTGGTTCCGAGCACGCGCTGGCGACGGAAGGCGAGGGTGTCGAGGTTGAGATCGGTGCCCGCGCCGGCGAGCCGGCCGATACTGACGATCGTGCCGCCGATCGCGGTGGCAGCCGGCAGCTGGGCGAAGAGGGCTCCACCGACATGGTCGAGGGTGATGGTCGCGCCGGTGCCGTCGGTGGCGGCGAGCACGGCGGCGGCCAATTCCTCTGTGCTGGTGTCGATCACGACATCGGCGCCCGCGCGCCGCAGCGCGTCGGTCTTTTCCGCGCTGGTGGTCGTGGCGATAACCGTTGCGGCGCCGAGGGTTTTGGCCAGCTGGATGCCGATCAGCCCGATCGAGCTGGTGCCGCCGACGATGAGCACGCTGTCACCGGCGCTGAATCCGGCCTGGGTGACCAGGGCGTCGTGTTCGGTGATGAGGCCGACGGGCAGCGTTGCCGCGGTATCGAAGTCGAGGTGGTCGGGGATCGGCACCACCAGCCGGGGGTGGCACAGGGCGTAGTCGGCGAAGGCGCCGGCGGTGATTCCCATGACCCGACTGCCGACGGGCAGGTGCGGGGCGAGCGGGCTCGAGGTCTCCACGACCCCGGCCACTTCCATGCCGGCGACGAACGCTCCGGCGTCCTGGGAGTTGGCGGTGTAGCTGCCCTCGAGGGCGTAGAGGTCGGCGCGATTGAGACCGGCGGCCATGACCTGGATTCGGATGGCGCCGAGTTGTTCGGGTAGGTCGCGGTCTTCGAGGACCCAGTCGCTGGTCTTCCCGCCGATGAGTGCGCGCATTGTGAGGGTCTTCTCCATGAAAGTGCTTCGGGTGGAAATCAGTCGGTGAGATCGGCCGGCGGAGTGTCCAGCAGCCGGGGATCGGGATCGCCGCCCGCGCCGGACGCGGCGCCGACGAGGACGCGGGCGAGGGTGAGCAGGCCGCGGGGGTTGCGTTTGTCGATTCCGTCCAGCAGCTGACGCAGGACGGTGAGCTGGTCGAAGTAGATCCGCTCGATGATCAGGTGCTCGTGTTCGTCGAAGACGAAGTAGGCATTCATGCGGGTGCGGTGTTTCGACCCGGTGGGCGGGATCTTGCCCAGCGGCCCCAAATGCGTTCCCAGTAGCCAGAATTCCACGATCACCGCATCGTGGCTGTGCCGCAGGGCGATGATCTCGTGGTCCTGGTCGGGGAACGCGCGGCGGGTGTCGCGGTAGTAGTCGCGGACCTCGGTGTCGCCATCGTGGACGAGCATCGGGGCGATCAGTTCGTAGTGCGGATGCGGGAACGTCGACAGGGTGGCGTCCCAGTCCTGGGCGACCTCGTCGTGGAAGTGGTCGAGGACGAGCTTCTCCCGTGCGCGCAGGACGTCTTCGGGAGGCAGGGTGAATCGTGCTGACATGAGCGGGCTTTCAGTGTCGCGGGCCGTGGGTGAGATGGCCGTGGTGGAAGGTGGGATGGGTGCCGGGATTGGTCCACATGCCGGTCAGCTCGCTGGAGGGGAAGAACTGCAGGAACCGTGGGTCGGCTTGGCTGCGGTCGGCCAAGGTCTTCTCGAGGATGATCGAGTTGTACTGATCCGCCGTGGTTTCGATGGTGTTGGCGTTGAGCACGACCTCCTGGTCCCAGCGCCGCGCCCAGCGCGCCAGCCCCGGTAGCCGGGAGTGCTCGGGGGTCAGCGCCTCGGTCGCGATCACGTTCTCGCTGCTGACCCAGATACCGGTCGCGGTGTTGACCACCAGGCTCTGATTCCCGAACACGTGCCCGGGCGTCTTGACCACGGCGACACCGGGACCCAGCAGGACCGATCCCTCGATGGGCAGGAACGCCTCCGCGGGCACGTCGCGGTAGGCGGCGGGCTGGTACCACGGCTTCTGCAGCGGATGCAGCTCGGCCATGGCGGCCAACTCGTCGCGTTGCACGATGACCTTCGCGCGGGGGAACCGAGCCACCGGGGTGGTCCCGAGGTCGTCCTGATGGGTGGTGGTGCCGACCCAGCGCCGCAGGTCCTGGGTGTGCAGGTGGTCGAACATCAGATAGTCGACGTCACCGGGGGCGATTCCCAAGCGCGCCAGATGGTCCGGGACCGTGCCGTGCTCACGAACGGTGGCCCGCTCGAGGACGGCGGGAGTGCGTTGGGCGAGGGTGTCGAAATACGGTGTGTAGCGGCCGAGTTCGACGTCGGAGGGCTCGAACAGCAGGGTGCGGGGCCGGCCGTCGGAGTCGTGCCAGCGGATCACGAGCATTCGGTTGGTGATCGACAGTAACGGCGCGATCGCCCGCGAGGCCCGGAACAGTCCGAACCGTGTCGGATAGGGCAGGGTCACCAGGTCGCAGGTCGTGATGCTGTCGGGGGTGCCGGTGCCCGGGAATTCGCGTCGGAACGCGAGTGCCTGGTCGCGGGCGCGCGCCAGGCGGGCGCCCGGTCCGCCCTCGACGTGTGCGAGGTCGGTGAAGGTATCGATTCGGGTCCCGACGGTCGGGAGGTCGACCACATCGGAAGTGCCCCAGGGGAAACGCATGCCGGACTCCAATATCCACAGCGTGGGTTTTAGGTGTCACGACGATATACCCACGGTGTGGATTTAAACAAGGGGGTGATGCAGAATGACGGCATGACCAGTACGCCACCCACCGCGCGCCGCGGACGACCCCCGAAAGGTTCCGGGCAACTCACCCGAGCGGGGATCGTCGGGGCGACCCTGCAGGTCATCGACAGCGAGGGCGTCGGCGCGGTGGGTCCCCGGGCGGTCGCACGGGTGCTCGGCGTCGATCCCAAGAGCCTGTACAACCATGTCGACGGCAAGGACGGGCTGCTCGACGCGGTGGCCGAGTACCTGCTGGGTTCGATCGAGCTGCCTCCGCGCGCCGGTGATCTACGCGGTGATCTGCGCGCGGTCGCGGACGCGTTCCGTGATCGCGCCCTACTGCATCCCGCGGCCGCAGCGCTGGTGCTCACCCGGCAGTTGTCCTCGGTGGAGGGCTTGGCGCCGGTTCAAGCTGTTCTCGACATCCTGCGTTCCGCGGGATGCGCCCCGAACGACGCTGTCCATCTGATGCGGACCCTGGTGGCCGCGCTCATCGGCACACTGCTGCGTGAGGTGAACGCCGGCCCCACCTACGGGACCAGCGACCTCGTCGGTATAGCCGCACGCCAGGAGGTACTCGAGCAGTCGGGTCTGCCCGCTGTCGTCGAAGCGGCCCCCTATCTCGCCCGTTTCGACAGCCAGGCCGAGTTCGACTACGCCATGGACCTGGCCCTCGACGCGGTCATCCTCCGCGTCACCGCGGCGACTATCGCGAGAAAACCGCCACCAGAAAATCGGATTCGTCGCTGAACGGCCGCAGATCCCAGGTCGACAGCCGCAGGTCGCAGTGGAGTCCGGCCTCGGCGGCGTCGGCGAGGAACTGTGGGAACTCGTACCCGCGGTCGGCGCCGAAGCCCACCACCACCCGGCCGGTGGGTGCGACGTGGCGGGCGAACCCGCCCAGCACCGCCGCGCGGGTCGAAGGCGCCAGGAACGTCATGACGTTGCCCGCGCACACGATGACATCGAACTCGGCCGCGACGCCACGGGCCGGCAGGTCCAGTTCGGCGAGGTCGCCGACGAGCCAGGTCGGGCCGGGGTAATCCTGTTCGGCTGCGGCGATGAGGACGGGATCGACGTCGACGCCGACCACCGTGTGGCCGACCTGATGGAGGTAGCCGCCGACGCGGCCCGGACCGCACCCGGCGTCGAGGACGCGGCTGCCGCGCTCGAGCATCGCGTCGATCATGCGTGCCTCACCGACGATGTCGGTGCCCGCCGCCGCCAGCGCGCGGAATCGTTCGACGTACCACGACGAATGAGCCGGATCCGCCGCGGTGAGTTCCTCCCACTGGCTCGGGGTGCGTCCGGCCATGTCTGTTCCTCCTCGCTCGGTCCGATACCGCTCCCACTCTGCCACCGTGGTGCCGGTTGCCCGCGCGGGGAGGCCGGGTGAGTGCGAGGAGGCTTGCCGCTACAACCCCTCGGTCCTAGCCCGCGCAGCGGCTACCAGCACACCACCGACCGCAGTACCTGCCCGGACTTCATGGTGGCGAAAGCCTTTTCGACCCCGTCGAGCTCGATCCGCTCGGTGACGAACTGATCCAGGGGAAGCCGGCCCTGGCGATGGAGCTCGATCAGGGTGGGGAAGTCGCGTTCGGGGAGGCAATCGCCGTACCAGGACGACTTGAGGGCGCCGCCGTGGGAGAAGAAGTCCAGGAGGGGCATCTCCAGGCGCATGTCGGGGGTCGGGACGCCGACCAGGACCACCGTGCCGGCGAGGTCGCGGGCGTAGAAGGACTGGGTCCAGGTCTCGGGGCGGCCGACCGCGTCGATCACCACGTCGGCGCCGAAACCGTTGGTGTACTCCTTGATTCGCTCGACCGTGTCCTCGCTGGCGGCGTCGACCGTGTGGGTGGCGCCCAGGTGGGCGGCGGCGGTCAGCTTGGTGGCGTCGCGGTCGACCGCGACGATCGTGGTCGCTCCGGCCAGGCGGGCGCCGGCGATCGCAGCCACGCCGACGCCGCCGCAGCCGATGACGGCCACGCTGTCGCCGCGGCCGACGTTGCCGGTGTTCAGGGCTGCGCCCAGGCCGGCCATCACACCGCAGCCGAGGAGACCGGCCACGGCGGGGTTGGTGGCGGAATCGACCACCGTGCACTGCTTTTCGTGCACCAGGGTCTTGTCGGCGAAGGCGCCGATGCCCAGCGCGGGCGTGAGTTCGGTGCCGCCGGCGAGGGTCATGCGGCGCGAGGCGTTGAAGGTGTCGAAGCAGTACCACGGGCGGCCGCGGCGGCACGCCCGGCAGACGCCGCAGACCGCGCGCCAGTTCAGGACGACGAAATCGCCGACCTCGACGTGGCTGACATCGGATCCGACGCGGTCCACCACCCCGGCCGCCTCGTGGCCGAGCAGGAACGGGAACTCGTCGTTGATCCCGCCCTCGCGGTAGGTGAGGTCGGTGTGGCACACCCCGCAGGCCAGCACCCGCACCACGACGTCGTGTGGACCGGGATCAGGGATGGTGATCGAGGTCAGTTCCACCTCGGCCCCCGACTCGCGCGCGATCACGCCCCGCACCGTTTCCGTCATAGTCCCTGCTCCTTCGAAGATCGATCGGCCGCCGCGGCGGCCGGGAGACGTGCGAATCCACCGCGTTCGCACGGCGATTCGCGGCCTGTTCCTCCCGCCGATGTGACGCTAACATGCGTCCTGGAATTAATTCCAGACTAGTGTCTGGATTGATGGACGGACTAGATTCCGCCTCGGATGGCGGCCGTCCTTCGCCGGGTTTCCCAAAGGAGTGAGAATGCCCATTCGCGTCGCACACGTCGGCACCGGCAACGCGGGCCGGCTGGCCCTGGCGGGCTTGATCGGCAGTCCCGAGTACGAGCTGACCGCGGTGTGCGTGTCCACGCCGGAGAAGGTCGGGGTCGACGCGGGCGTGCTCGCGGGCCTGGACACCGTCACGGGCATCACCGCGGTCGGCGACCTCGACGCGCTGCTGGCCACCGAGCCCGACTGCGTCGTGTACTGCGCGATGGGCGACACCCGGCTCAAGGAGGCCATGGCCGACTGCTGCCGCATCCTGGCCGCGGGCGTCGACGTAGTCGGCACCGCGCCGGGCATGCTGCAGTACCCGTGGCAGGCGCTGCCGCCCAAGTACATCGAGAAGGTGGAAGAGGCGGCGCGCGAAGGCGATTCGAGCCTGTTCGTCACCGGTGTCGACCCGGGATTCGCCAACGACCTGCTTCCGCTCGCCCTGACCGGCACGTGTCAGACCGTCGAGCAGGTGCGGTGCATGGAGATCGCCGACTACGCCACCTACGACGGCGCGATCGTCATGTTCGACGTGATGGGTTTCGGCAAGCCGCTCGAGGAGGTGCCGATGCTGTTCCAGCCCGGGGTGCTGTCGCTGGCCTGGGGTCCCGCGATCCGCCAGCTCGCGGCCGGTCTGGGCATCACCCTCGACGCCATCACCGAAGAGTGTGAACGCGTGCCCGCCCCCGAGGGATTCGACGTCGCGGCTGGGCACATTCCCGCCGGCGGCCTCGCGGCGCTGCGCTTCGAGGTACGCGGGATGGTGGGGGACCGGCCCGTCATCGTCATCGAGCACGTGACTCGGCTGCGTGAGGACCTGTGCCCGCACTGGCCCTACCCGGCGCACGGCGGCGGCTCGTACCGCATCGAGATCACCGGTGAGCCTTCGTATGCGGTGGACATCTGCCCCACCAGCCGCAAGGGCGACCACAACCACGCCGCGATCGTGGCCGCGGCGGGCCGGGTGGTCAACGCGATCCCCGCGGTGCTGGCCGCGCCCGCGGGTATTCGCACGACTCTGGATCTGCCGCTGATCACCCGCCCGGGTCTGGTCGATTTCGCTCCCGCGCACTGACGCACCTCGGCGCGCGCCGGTGTGGCGCGCGCCGAGTCGAAAGTATTTGCAGCCCTTCGAATATCAGAGCGCGAAACGGCCCGCGAAGGCACGCAGCGGCAGGTCGGCGCTGGTGATGATGCCGGGCGGGGCCGCGACCACGGCCCGGAGGGAGTTGAGCACCGGCAGGCCGGTCACGCTCATGCCGATCGAAGCGAAATTCTCGGGCTTGGACAGGTCGAATCCCTTGCGGGGGAAAATCATGTGCTTGCTGTAGATACTCGGGTCGCCGGTCACCTCGGTGATGTAGCAGCCCTGGATCTTCCACGCCGGATCCGTGCGCGGGGTCATCTGCCACTCCAGATGCGTTTCGACGCGCGGGATTCCGTCCACCATGCCCCGGTATTTGATGTAGCTCGCGCCCAGGGAGCCCTTGGGCATGAAATACCAGCCCAGGTCGACGTCCTCGGTGCAGGCGCCGAGTTCGTAGTCGAAGGTGACCTCGTCGAGTTCGAGGCCGAACGCGTCGGCCATCAGGTAGACCGCGTCGGAGAACACGGCGGTGTACTTGTAGAGCGAGTCGGGGATGCTCGGATCGTCGATCGGCCGCCCGTACCCCACCGCCTTCCAGGTGTCGACCGAATGATGACAGGACACGTCGACCGATTCGGTCACCGTGATGTTCTCGATCTCGGCCACGTCCGCGGTGTGCACGATGCCGAGGATCTGGCACAGTCCCGGGTTCATGCCGGTGCCGTAGAAGGTGGAACCGCCACGCTCGCAGGCGGATTGCAGAATCTCGCTGACCTTGCGGCCCGAGGGGTGCGGATGATTGCGGTCGCGATGAAAGCCCGTGATCCAGTCCGCGGTGGTGACCACGTCGATGCCCGCCTCGAGCACCTTCTCGTACAGGCCCTCGTCGGGGAACACCCCGTGGAAGGTCAGCACGTCCGGGCGGGCGGCGATGATCTCCTCGACCGTCCCGGTGGCGATCACCCCGATCGGATCCAGGCCGACGATCTCCCCGGCGTCGCGGCCGATCTTGTCGGGTGAATAGCAGTGCAGGCCAACGAGTTCGAGGTCGGGGTGTTTGCGCACGCGGCCGATCATCTCGGTGCCGAGATTGCCGGTCGCGACCTGGAATACCCGAATCGGGGGAGTGGTCATCGGTGCCTCTTGTTCGGTTGTGCGGGTGGGGACTACGTCGTGGAGGTGGGCAGGATCGCGCCGCTGTACGGCCGGTTCGGGTCGGTTCCGGTGGGCCCGCCGTCGGGGTAGAACTGGCGCGCCCATTCGCGCAGCGCGGTGAAACCGCGGAACTCCTTGGGGGACAGCGCCGGTGGATCGGTATACCGCTGGTGGGACCAGATCTCGATATCGGCTGCGAACTGGTCGATGACGAACCCGGCCATGGTGGTGCCGTAGCGGTTGATCTCGGGGCCGTCGTCCCCGGGCCGGCGTCCGATCCACACGGTGAAGCGCACATCGCAGGTGTCCGCGTCCACCGGCGTGACGGCGGGCATCGTGCGATTGTCGATCATGCCCCAGCTCGCGGTGATCGAGCAGCCGAGCCCGGCGTTGATCGAGCGCACGCCGCTGTTGACCTCGGACTCCGCGACGTTCTCGTCGAAGGCGATGGTGAAGTCCACGTAGGAGACCGGGCCGGAGAAGTCGTGCCGGGTGAACTCGGGCACGAACGGGGTCTTGTGCACGACCTTGAAATGGGCGAAGTCGACGCCGTTCTCCATCACGTACTGCGGATGCAGTTGCAGGCCGGGCCGATACAGGGTAGCCGCGGGCACCGGCGGGTAGTAGTCTGCGGCGCTCTTGCCGTCGTCGAACGCGGTGAAGATGTCCGGTACGTCGAAATACGGTGACCACCGCGCCGCAGTCGGGCAGCGCGGTGTAGAGCGCGGCGTGCAGCGATGCCTCCGCAGACGGTCGCGGTCCCCGATCCGAGACCGCCGCAGC